>NZ_CP179733.1:0-8206 GCF_047426745.1 Macrococcus equi
AGTTCTTGTATCGCTTGTGGCTCTAATAGTACCAGCACCCTAAAAGGTTTTTAAAAAGTTTTTAAAAGAATATTTAAAAGTATTTATTTAAAAGGACATCAATAATCATTTAAAGTTATCCACATTTTTTACTTATGACAATATTTTCTATTCGCAAAATGTCGTTTAATTAAATTTACAAAATAAAAAAGCACTCATCATTGAGTACTTTTAAATTCTTTCAACTCTTTCAGATTTTTAATAGCGGTTGTAATCACAATCACATTAGCTATTTTTAATATTAAATTTGTATCTACAATGAATGAGAAGAGTAAACATATTGTAGCGATTATTAATAAAACTGTGTACATTATTTTCAAAGTTTTTCTATCTAACATTTGCGACACCTCTTTTTTTAATTTGATTATACAATAAATAAAGTGCGTACGCTCACACAACTGATGTATGCAAAATCACTACATTACAACACTTTCAATCTAATACTAGCCCCCGATTATTTTTGCAAAAACTCATTCAATCTTTCTGATCCATCTATAAAAGTCTAATCAATCCCCCTGTAATCCGCTTCATTTGCTCATATTTAGCTCATATTAAACAGTTTAATCAATCACGACTTTTGTATCACATTAATTATTATCGACGCTCTATGACGCTCTATATTCAAATAAATGCTATGTCTGTAGATGACTGTAGTCTATTTATTAATGCTGATAGTGTAAATCATGAATAAATCACTTGAAATTGCTCTATCTCATCACATTTAATAAACTACTGATTATTTAGTACATTTCTTAATTTCTGCTGATTTTAGCCCTATTTTTAGATAATCTATTTCACTATGAAACGATAAGAAGTGGGGTTTTACAAAGGTTTTTGACGTGTGTAAAATTAAATTATTACTAAAATCTTAGACTTTGGGAAATATTTCCTGTATCTAAAGTTACTGATTTCTAGTGATTTAATACAGTTAAATATTCAGAAAATTCATAATTTAATAATAATTTGCATGACAGTAAATATTTTCTTAACTGTTTAAAATTCTTAACTAAATAGCCCCTTTTCCATTGGAATCTGTTA
Organism: Macrococcus equi; assembly: GCF_047426745.1. Taxonomy (GTDB): domain Bacteria; phylum Bacillota; class Bacilli; order Staphylococcales; family Staphylococcaceae; genus Macrococcoides; species Macrococcoides equi. The sequence continues at coordinate 1,078 of NZ_CP179733.1, forward strand.
AAAATATTAGAAAATCAAAAATTGAAATTCAAAATCGAAAATATGAAAAATAAAAACCCGAATTTTTAAGGGATAAATTTTAAGAAAACTAAAATAAAACAGATATTTTATCACTAGGAAAATTTATATCGTATTCTTGCAAAATCATGGGCTATTTGCGACTTCTCTATCTAATTAGACACATTGTAAGGCTTTGACTCTTACAGTCGCTCTATAGCTCTCTAAATCGCTTATATGCTATCAATTTATTTAATATGCTTAATGATTTATTTATCTTTGTGATCCATTCTTAATGTGCTTTACTCTGTGCTGATATATTTAACTATTAATTAATCTGTTTAATCACTTCTTCATGTACTCAATCAATTATTAGCTTTATTTACACATAGTACTCATTGAATACACGTCTTTTATATGCATGTGATACTTTACTACTGCTTACGCTTGTTGCTCTTTAGTTGTCTTGTGCTTCATCAGTCGTCATACAATCGTTACATTATCACGTTATATAATGCGTTATATGATGTTATATAACGTGATATAGTTGTGATATATGATAAATAAACTCTTTAATATCAAGTGAAATAGTCTGTTATACAATCATCATAATGTAACGTTATAAGATATGATATAATGCGTTATATAACGTCATAGAGATGTGAAAGGGTGTCATAATGAATACAGATGATTTAATAACAGTTGTTTCATTAGCTAATAAATTAAACGTTGCTAAACAAACTATCTTCTATCATTGCAACAAGTTAGATATTGAGGCACAGAAGATAGAGAACGTATCTTATTTAACTCATGCTGAAGCTGAAGCAATAACACAACGTATTAATAAGAATAAGAAAGATGTAAGCGACAATATTAATAAAAGTGCTGAACGTGTTCACATAGATACTAATCAAGATGTTTCTACTGCTGATCCTCAAGCTAATCTTGTTGATGTGCTACTTGAACAGTTAAAAGTAAAAGATGAACAGATTAAACAGTTAAACAATACACTTGATGAACAACAACGCTTATTAAGTCAACAACAGTCGCTACAATTGCAATCCAACGATAAAATAAAGGCTCTTGAAATAGAATTACAGGAAGTCAAAGAAGATACAAAACAAGATACTACAGATGTACCTGTTAAAGCTGAAGCTGATAGAAGTAATAGAGATAATAAAGTCGATAATTTTTATAGGGACTTAAGAGAAGATAGAAATAACAAACAATCACAATCATTTTTAAGTCGATTGTTTAAAAGATAAAAAAGACTGAAATTAATCAGTCTTCTTCTTATTTACGTATTTTTTTAAAAATGGCAACAATATTATCTAAAAATATACTGAAAATAGAAATCATTAAAAATACAACAGGATTGATATGCTCATTAATAAACAAATAAAAAGCAATTATTATCAAGATTGTTGATATAATTTTTGGAATTAAAGAATTGTTTTTCATAAATTAATCACCTGAAATCTTTAATTATTATTGTTAATTATTGCCAATGAACATTAGAAAACGCAGGGATACCACGAGTTAATTTTGGTAAATCAGTTACTTTTATATCAAATCTAATTCCACCTTTTGCTGCAAGACCACTCGCTACCCCAAGTGTTGAAATAACTTTTGATACAAAAGGCTCTGGAAACCAAATACCACCAATTGCAATACCACCACTAATATATTGAAGAGTATCACGACTTAGATAAACTCTAACATATCCCCAATTAAAATCAACCTTTGTAACACCATTTTTGTATTTAACAGCTCTATTTACAAAAGGTGAAGTCTGATTATTGTTTATGTTATCATTTGTTACTGTTGGTTCAGAAATAATATTAATACCAACTTTTAATTTGCTTACTGCTAATTGATTATTTGCATAATCTAAAAAAGATTGTAATTTTTGTTTTTCAAAAGTATTTAATTCATCACCATTACTATTAATAAAGAATTTATTATTAACAGTATCCTCAGAAACATATTTATCGTATTTTAATATATCTTGTTGTGTTGGTGTCACTTCATTAGCATTTTGAGTAGGTGAAGTAGCGGCTTCAATTTGTTTTGGAGCAGAAAATGATCCTATTCCTGTGGCAATCATTGTACTTGCTAAAATAACTTTAGTGAACGAATTATTTTTCATATTTTCAACATCTCCCAATAATAAATTTTTTGGTGCAATTCCATTTTAAGACTTAAATACTAAAAATGGAATTGCGGTAAATACTAGTAAATTAATAGTTTGATATTTAATCTAAATAAATTGAAAATTTGTGAAAACTTGTAAAATCAATAATTGTAAATATATGCATTTTAAAGGTAATTAATGTCAATGTATTTTCAGTGACAATATTATGAATTTTTAGTTTTAATTATTGAAGCTGATCCATTGTGATTGACTTTTTTATTTTTATCTAATTTTACGAATTTTTCTATTAGATGATGTGCTATTGCTATCTATTTAAAATCTTTATCTTTTATGCTGAATTAGTCGGGGGAATGTAACACAATGTCAATTATGTTACTTATAAATATAGTTTTAGTGGCTTATTTAATAATATTTTAAAAGAGTACTCATTTAATTATGAATACTCTTTTAAAATATTATTCTTTCTCAGATAATTTTCTAACTTCTTCTAAATCTTTATCAGAAACTTTAAACGTTACTTCACCTGTTTCTAAATCAAGCACTGCTTTTACAGGTACACCTTTATTTAAAAATATTCCTTTTTTAATATCCAATTGTAGTGGTAAAGTACCGTAAGTCATTGTATTAAATTCTCTTTTCATAATTTTCCATCCTTTCTAATTTTATTTATTCACCTATATTTTAACAGATATAAATGTTTATAAATAATATTATTAAAATGTATGATAAGGGTACACCAATTTCATACATTAAATTTATACGAGATTAATGCTTTACAAGTGTATGATTAGGGTGTATGATATAAATATATTAATAAATGAGGTGGATCACATGAAAGTTGGTTATGCCCGTGTATCATCAACAAGTCAAAACTTAGATAGACAAATTGAAGTATTAAAAGAAAATGGTTGTGAAAAAATCTTTGTTGAAAAAATGAGTGGTGCAACTATTAAAGATAGAACTGAATTTAATAACATGCTTTCATTTGTACGTGAAAAAGATACTATCGTAATTGAGGCTTTGGATCGCTTTGGTAGAAATTACGAAGATGTAATTAAAACTATCAATAAGCTAAAAGAAAAGAAAGTTAAATTAATCATCACCTCACTTCCAATCATGCAAGAAATGATAGGTAATGAGTTGCTAGACAAGTTTATGAAAGACTTAATCATACAAATATTAGCTATGATTAGTGAGCAAGAACGGGCTGAAAGCAAAAGACGTCAGGCTCAGGGAATAGCAAACACCAAAGCTAAAAATCCTAGTGCTTATAAAGGTAAGCCTTTTGAATATTCTTCTAATGCACGTGATCCAAAGAAAAGAATTGTCTATCAAAACGTTATTAATCAGTTGCGTAACAATGAAGCTATTTCTAAAATCGCTAAAGAAAATGGAATTACACGACAAACAGTCTATTCAATTAAAAAACGTGCTGAATTAGTTTAATAACCGTCTGACATTACGATTTTAAGCACTTGAAATTAATCATCATGCATAATCACTCACAAACACGCTGAAAATCTTATCTGTAGCACCAATGCACCACAAAAATAAATATAAATTTAAAGGGGAATTATCAATATGACTATGAACACTAACACTAAAGAAGATTTAAAGAAAGAACTGCATGAAATTTACGATAAATTTGTAGGTATTGAATATGATTTTAATGAGTTGAAAAGAGAATATGACCAACTTCAATCTGATAAGGAAGACATGGAGAAGTTTATTAAATCTAAAGGTTTAGAAGATGAATTTCATGAGTTTTATTAATTAAAAGGAGAAAGCCCCAATGACATGGCAAAGGTCAAAAGGGGCTTTTATATTATGTAATTAGCACGAACTTATGTATTTATTTATATGGTTGTTACTTATGTAAAATTGGCATTTTCTCAAGTATCATGTTTCCATAGTCGCTCAACATCATTGTAGTAACTTCATAATCATCAGTATCTAAATACAATTCAAGGTTATTTAACTGTTGAATACTTACTATAACTTTAACATCATCATGATTTTTAATTTTTCTGTGTTTATGATTATCTGCATTTGTACACATTTCTAAGTTATCCAAACGATTATTCAATTTATTACCATCTATGTGATTTACTTGTAGATGTTCTGCGTAATCTTCTAGGTACGCTTTTGCTACAAGTCTTTGAACGCGTTTATTTTTACCTTTGATATGCACACGATAGTAACCTCTATTGCTGATTGTTGACTTTAATAAGTGTACTTGTTTAGTTTTTTTATGCTGACTATAGATGTCCCCGTGAACTGAAGCATAAAATATTTTCTGCTTACTTTCTTCTACTTTTCTAGCATGATCCAATGCTAATAATAAATTTAATCTTTTTTGTAATTGCTCTTGTGTTAGTAATTGTGTCATATTTAATTCAATTCCTCATTTTCTTCGTTATTTTGTTTAAATTCTAATATGTTGCCCTCTGCCTTTTCGATTGCACTTACTAAATTTCTGTATCTGCTAGATTGTTCATCACTTGAATACGTGTATTTTGGATTGATTACAATAGCTTCATTTGTATATTTATATCGCTGACCGTACGCTTGTAGCGATTCATTATATTTATAAATTAAGTGTTTGCCTGTAGTCTGTTTTGCTATTTCGTTCAATTCTTTAAAATATGTAACTAATGAATTTTCTGAAATATGTAATCTTTCTGCTAACATCTTCTGACTAATCGCTTCATATCGTTCATTCACTTCATCATATTCAGATAGGACAAGCATGTTGTTACTCGCTGAACGATTGTATTCTATTGCTATCTTATCAATCAATCTAATGTAGGGCGTGATACACATTAATAGCCCCAACAGTTTCACTTTGCTTATAGATATGTCATTCAATGCGTAATAGATTTCTCTGATAGATTTATTGTAGAAACGATATAGCCCTACTTCTTTTTTTCGTTTGGTACGTGTGTCTATCGATCCGCGAATTATGTATTTGTCTGTGAAATAATACTGACTTTTCTTTTTATCAAAAAATAATATTTTCTGATTTATGTATTTATTAATCGTACTTTTAGTTGTTCTGCTAGATAATTTTAAAATCTTACTAAAATCTTTGTATTGAAGCGGTCTACAATTATCTAACTGTAAGTACATTCGATTACTATTGTTATGATAACTTGCATATGTAAATAACATCATTAGACGTCCTAATTCAATCATATTGAGATTAAATTTTTTCTGAATATCTGCTTCATGGTATGATTTTAAATTGAAAAAAGTTATTCCGTCTGGGTTCCGTTCTTTGTGTGTAAGATTGTCATATTTACTTAACGTGTATGTTCCTTTGATTGCTTCGATTTTAATATTTCTTGGATTAATTTCACCTGTGTCTAAATCTGTCGCTCTAATTTCTTTAATATATGATACTTCTCTAGCCGATGAATTTATAACAATCATCTTCCTTTCTATTTTTTAATAAGATTATTCGGTGTTAAAACATCCACTTCACTTCGTTTCGTTCCTTGATTTCAACACCGTGTGCTCACTTCGTTGCGCAATTATTTTTAAAACTGTACTTTAATAATACTGAATAATTAATATTGAACTTGACGTATATTATGTGTGACACTATAGGAGCAAATCATGAAATATCGACGATTTCTAAGGAAATTTTTAGGGAAAAATCGAATTATTGATTGACACTAGTTTGGGACTGCCCCTATATTTTTGACGCTAGTTTGGGATTGACTATGTATTATTGCAAATCAGAAGTAACAAGGCTTTGAGTAGAAGAGGTAACTTAATAATATCTTGTTTTTATTTTTTAGTAACTAATTTTCTAATACAAGTCATTACGTTAAAAGTTTACATAATAAATATATGCGATACTTTTAGAAAATTATTTTGCTTGAAGAGGAGATGACTTCATCATATTGTATTGTATACTGACAACAAAAGAGACACTTTTTTTAAAAATGTCTACTTGATCTAAATAAAATATTGCTTTTGAAAATAAAAAACACTCAACAAAATTAATTGTTAAGTGCCGATGATTATATTAAAAGCCCCACATTTCCTTACTTTTCTCTTGTGTCAATTGTTCAATAACTTCAATTTCTTTTTTCTTTTTCTGTTTGTGATCCTCTTTATTGAATGTAAATTCTAGTCCAACAACTTTACGCCCTTTTTTAACTTTTTCTATTTTTAAATTACTGAAGCTTTCAGATAAATCACGCTCAATGTATTTTAATACTCGTTTATCAATATCACTCATTTGATAACTTTTAGGTATATCTAAACGCTCTCTAAAATCTTCAATAGAAATCTTAAATAGTCCTGTACCTCTAAATTGTTTCAGTAATCTAAACATATTTTTAGCATAACTTGTTTTAATATTAGTTAATTCTTTCAATTCAAAGCGTGTAAAGTTGCCTGTAAGATTATTCAAGATATGTTCTAAATCTTTATTTAAACTGATCTCAACGTATTTTTCATTCTCATCAATGACAAAATGCGGAAACAATATAAAGTATTCTCGTCTTTTATTTTCTGTCTTTGTGTATCTCAATGTTTGCATTTTCTTATAAACATGCTCTAAATCGTTAATAAATCGCTCCTGTGCATTGTTTACATGATAATTGCTAAGAGATTTTAAATCATGAAAATCATATCTTACTTTTCGTGTTCCTTTATCTTTCATTTTTGTACAGATAGCAAAAAATAAATCTATTTCAATAGCGTTAAAATCTTTTAAAGGTACTAAATTCATATCATTTTGATACTTTGTGACATATCTATTATCATTATTCATCTTCTGACCTCATATAACGTTTTTTTCATTATCTCAAAGTAAACTCTATTAATCAAGGTCAATAAAAATGTTTGACCTTACAAACTCGCAAAATGTCCTTTTTAAACTCGCAAAATGTCCTTTAATTATTCGCAATTTGACCTTACAAACTCGCAAAATGTCCTTTTTAAACTCGCAAAATGTCCTTTAAT